>JAHBZH010000002.1 GCA_019635535.1 Sphingomonas sp. | reverse complement strand
ACTGAAAGCAGCTGGCGTTTCTGATGTGATTTTGTAGTCACTAAATGTGTTGACTTTTCGAGCCTGTTGCGCTATTATTACCGCATGGCTCGTCGCGGATCGGCAGTCCACGTCGTCACTACCACTCGCCACTACAAAGGCCGCGTCTACAAAACCCACCTGCTGCGCCGCTCCTTCCGCGAAGGCGGCAAGGTCCGCAACGAAACCCTCGGCAATCTCTCGCACCTGCCCGACGACGTCATCGAGCTCATTCGGCGCGCCCTCCGCGGCGAGACCCTCGTCCCCGCCGAGGCCGCCTTCCAGATCCTTCGCTCCCGCCCCCACGGCCATGTCGCCGCCGTGCTCGGGACCATCCAAAAGCTCGGCCTCGACCGCATCCTCGCCTCCCGTCCCAGCCCCGAACGCGACCGCTGTGTGGCGCTCATCGCCGCCCGCGTGCTCGCCCCCGGCTCCAAGCTCGCCACCGCCCGCACCCTGAACCACGAAACCGCCACCTCGACTCTCGGCGAGATCCTGCAGCTCGATCAGGTCGAAGCCGATGATCTCTATGCCGCCATGGATTGGCTGCTCCAGCGCCAGCCCAAGATCGAGCAGGCGCTGGCCAAGCGGCATCTGTCGGGCGGCGCGCTGGTGCTCTACGACGTCAGCTCCAGCTACTTCGAAGGCCGCCACTGCCGCCTGGCCCGCCTCGGCCACTCGCGCGACGGCAAGAAGGGCTCGTTGCAGATCGTCTACGGGCTGCTGTGCAACGCCGCCGGCTGTCCGGTGGCCGTGGAGGTCTACGAGGGCAACACCGCCGATCCGCGCACGCTGACCGATCAGATCCAGAAGGTGCGGCGGCGCTTCGGTCTCGAGCGCGTCGTCTTCGTCGCCGATCGCGGCCTGCTCACCAGCGCCCGCATCGACCAAGAGCTCCGCCCGATCGAGGGACTGGACTGGATCAGCGCGCTGCGCTCGGAGCAGGTCCGCAAGCTCGCCCAAGACGACGGGCCGCTGCAGCGGTCGTTGTTTGACACCGCCGACCTGGCCGAGATCCGCCATCCCGACTTCCCCGGCGAGCGTTTGATCGCCTGCCTGAACCCGTTGCTTCAAGCCGAGCGGGCGCGCAAGCGCGAAGATCTGTTGCGGGCGACCGAGCGCGAGCTCGACCAGATCGTGGCGGCCACCGGGCGCGAGCAACGGGCGCTACGCGGGCAAGACCGCATCGGGCTGCGGGTGGGGGCGGCGCTGAACCGCTTCAAGGTCGCCAAGCACTTCCAGATCACGATCACCGAGACGGCGTTCAGCTATGCGCGCAAGCAGGATTCGATCCAGGCCGAGGCGCGGCTGGACGGCATCTACGTGCTGCGCACCTCCGCGCCGGCTGACGTAATCGACGCCGCCGGGACGGTTCGCGCCTACAAGGGGCTGGCGGCCGTGGAGCGGGCGTTTCGGTGCTTGAAGACGGTCGATCTGCACGTGCGACCGATCCACCATCGGCTCGATGCGCGGGTGCGCGCGCATGTCCTGCTGTGCATGCTGGCGTACTACGTCGAGCACCACATGCGACAGGCGCTGGCGCCGTTGTTGTTCGCCGAGGACGACCCGGCCGGCGCCGCCCAGCGCCGCGGTTCGCCGGTCGAGCCCGCCACGCCGTCAGAAAGCGCCGAGCGCAAGGCGGCGACCAAACGCTCGGCCGACGATCAACCCGTGCACCACTTCCGCGGATTGCTCGACCATCTGGCCACGCTGACGAAGAACACCGTCCAGCCTCACAGCGGGTTGCCGGCGTTCGATCAGCTCACCGTCCCGACGCCGCTGCAACGACAGGCCTTCGAACGGCTCGACGTCCCCCTCTCCTTGTAGTCAGAACCCAGCCG